>NZ_PVWS01000020.1:0-215 GCF_004126395.1 Roseovarius sp. A46
GACGTTGATCATCCGACGATGAGCCGCGCAGCGCCCGACCGCCGGGTGGGCGCGGTTCGGTTTGTGCTATGCGATTTATGGCGCAAGATACTTCAATGATCACAGCTATTTGCGACGTCGAGGAGCGCCCGCCCGAGGGGGCGGTCGGGCGCTGCGCGGCGGTGCTTTCAGCACCTTGATTCCGCGCATTGGCACCAAGACCCGAACGTCCGCTC